>NZ_LFRG01000109.1:0-1360 GCF_001573875.1 Clostridium sp. ATCC 25772 | reverse complement strand
TTAACGGTCCTAAGGTAGCGAAATTCCTTGTCGGGTAAGTTCCGACCCGCACGAAAGGCGTAACGATTTGGGCACTGTCTCAACAACAGACTCGGTGAAATTGTAATCCCGGTGAAGATGCCGGGTACCTGCGACAGGACGGAAAGACCCCATGGAGCTTTACTGTAGCTTGACATTGAATTTTGGTGCTACATGTACAGGATAGGTGGGAGGCTATGAAATCGGGACGCCAGTCTCGGTGGAGCTATCCTTGGGATACCACCCTTGTAGTACTGAGATTCTAACCAGATACCTTGAATCAGGTATTGGGACACTGTCAGGTGGGCAGTTTGACTGGGGCGGTCGCCTCCCAAAGAGTAACGGAGGCGCTCAAAGGTTCTCTCAGCACGGTCGGAAATCGTGCGTAGAGTGTAAAGGCAGAAGAGAGCTTGATTGCAAGACATACAGGTCGAGCAAGGACGAAAGTCGGACTTAGTGATCCGGTGGTTCCGCATGGAAGGGCCATCGCTCAACGGATAAAAGCTACCCTGGGGATAACAGGCTTATCTCCCCCAAGAGTCCACATCGACGGGGAGGTTTGGCACCTCGATGTCGGCTCATCACATCCTGGGGCTGTAGTAGGTCCCAAGGGTTGGGCTGTTCGCCCATTAAAGTGGTACGCGAGCTGGGTTCAGAACGTCGTGAGACAGTTCGGTCCCTATCCGTCGCAGGCGTAGGAAATTTGAGGAGACCTGTCCTTAGTACGAGAGGACCGGGATGGACGTACCTCTGGTGTACCAGTTGTTCTGCCAAGGGCATGGCTGGGTAGCTATGTACGGAATGGATAAGCGCTGAAAGCATCTAAGCGCGAAGCCAACTTCAAGATAAGATTTCCCACCGTAAGGGTAAGATCCCAGGAAGACTACCTGGTTGATAGGTCGGAGGTGTAAGTGCAGCAATGTATGTAGCTTACCGATACTAATAGATCGAGGACTTGACCAAGATTATTTAATCTTACAAATGTTATTCAGTTTTTAGAGTACTAACTCTAAATAAAGATTATGTGGTTATTATAGCAAAGAGGATACACCTGTTCCCATTCCGAACACAGAAGTTAAGCTCTTTAGCGCCGATGGTACTTGGTGGGAAGCTGCCTGGGAGAGTAGGACGTAGCCGCGTAATCTTTTTTATTTTACGTGGATTTAAGTGGTGGTTAGTATTAAGTTACATTTGAAGTCATAAAGCTGAGAAGATGCTTTAAAATGACTTCTGCATTGTAACTTAATACTAACCACTTTTTGTTGTGTAAAATAAAAAAGATTACGCTTGTACGGTATGAGATAAAGAGATAAGAGAAGATGCTTTAAATGACCGCTGCGCT
>NZ_LFRG01000108.1:0-1616 GCF_001573875.1 Clostridium sp. ATCC 25772 | reverse complement strand
TAATTATTAGCACCAGCTTTTCTGGTGCTTAAATTTTCCCCAATAATAGCGCATACACTTATTTTTGGGTATGCTTAATAAACATTGAAAGTTCTCATTTCAAAAATTTATATTTTATTAATTAGGCTATTAATTTTTGGCGATGAGCCTGTCTTTTGCAGTATTCATTAAATGATGATTGCTTCCATGGATGATTCATTGGAGGTATATACTTTTTCTTCGGAACTTTAGGTGTTTCAATAAAGTCAAAATTCTTTGATGATATAGAATGCTTGGGAATTAATTTTAATGAATATACTTGATCTTTTATGCTAATGTATAGTTGATTATCAAATGAATTAATTACAAGACCCGAGATCCCTTTATGATAGTGTACAGCTATTCCATGACTGTTTGTTGGAATATAGTATTCATTTTTATACTTTATACATGAACCATTATCTATTTTTCTTTCAGCTATAACTGCCAATATTAGATTTATTTTCTCAATATCAGGTTGTGTTTCAAACACAGATTTGATATTATCAATTTGTAAAGCAAATTGATCATTGAATTCTTTTATGTAGGAGTTTAAGAATTCGTTAGCTTGTTCAATTGTGCATATACCAGCTAAGCGAAACTCGATTGGTAGTCTAGATTGAAGAGTTTGAAACATACGTTCAACTCTTCCCTTAGCTTGAGCAATACTACTAGTTTGAATTTCAATGCCAAGTTGTTTGCAAGCATAACCAAATTGAGTAAATGTATCTTCTTCGATAGAAGGGGATTTTTTTTGTTTATATTCAAATACAGTTCGTCTATCTGTTAGAAACTTATAAGGAATACCGTAGGTTGTAAGTATTTGATGTAACACATTATAGTAGCCATTTAAAGTTTCTTGAGCATCAAAATAAGCACCTACAATAGTCCCAGTAGCATCATCTACAGCAATGTGCAAATGAGATTTAGTAATTCCAAACCAATTATGTACAGATGCATCCATTTGTAGTATTTCACCTGAATAAGCAGCCCTAGAGCGTCTAGGATGAGCATCTTCAATATTAATTAGAGTATTTTGAATAAAATTTATTTCTTTGTTTGTTTTAGCTGATTTTTTCAATTCTTTTAAATGATTAGTTAAATTTTTCTTTGTTGTTTTTTTAGCCTTCGGCGATAGAATGAATGATTTAGCTAAGATATTTCTAATGGTAGATGGAGAAACATTTATATCTTCAAATTTAGATAAAAGCTCAGAATAATGTGTTAAATTAGAACCTTCATATTTTGTACGATAAAGATCTACGATCAATTGCTTAGTAGAATCATCTAAAGTATGTACAGGTTTTCGTCCTTTGTTACCATGAACAAAGAATTCTTTACCGTGCTCTTTATAACCTTTTATTAGTCTATTAATATGTCTTACAGTACAACCTAAAGAAATAGCAGCCCTTTGTTTATTCCCATTAGTATCAACCAATTTTTTAATTATATTGTATTTAGTTTCTTCTTTCATATTTAAAATTACCTTTCTCATTTGTCACCTCAAATTAAAGTCATGAGGTTTATTATACTATATTTTAAAATTTGAGGACATAATCACATACGTTATAATAAGACATTATCAAAAATCAATCAGA
>NZ_LFRG01000107.1:0-1579 GCF_001573875.1 Clostridium sp. ATCC 25772 | reverse complement strand
AGCTCCTTGGTCAAGCGGTTAAGACACCACCCTTTCACGGTGGTAACAGGGGTTCGATTCCCCTAGGAGTCACCATAAACTCTTACTAATTAATTAGTAAGAGTTTTTTTGTTTATGTAAAATAATAATTTAAATAAACAAAATAGTTACTTAAAATATGTTATAATAGATTAATAAAATATAACTTTAAGCATATAAATATTTATTATAACTTTAATAAAATTTATTATTAATATTAAAGTTATAGTGCTTAAACTTAATCTTGAATAGATAGAGTTTAATGCTTATAGAATATAAATAATTTTTTAAAAGGAGAATTTATATGGAAAACAAAATTTTAGCTACAGTAAATGGAAAAAATATTACAGAACAAGATTTAGAATTTGCTATATCAAGATTTCCAGAACAAAACAAACAATATTTTAGTACTGAAGAAGGTAAAAAGCAATTATTAAATCAAATAATAAACTATGAATTAGTATATAATTTTGCAAAAGATAGTAACTTAGAAAGTGATGAAGAGTTTAAAAAACAATTAGAATTAGTAAAAAGAGATTTATTAATACAAGCTGGTATAACTAAATCATTCTCAAATGTTGAGATTACTGAAGAAGAAATTACAGCATTTTATGAAAAGAATAAAGAAATGTTTAAAACAGAAGAAACAGTAAACGCTAAGCATATATTAGTTGATGAAGAAGAAGAAGCTAAAAAAATAGCAGAAGACATAAAAAACAATGTTATATCTTTTGAAGAGGCAGCTGAGAAATATTCTAAATGTCCATCAAAAGCACAAGGTGGAAGCTTAGGAGCTTTTGAAAGAGGTAGAATGGTACCTGAATTTGAGGATGCAGCATTTAAGTTAGATGTTGATGCAATTAGTGAACCTGTAAAAACTCAATTTGGTTTTCATATAATAAAAGTTGAAGATAAACAGCCTTCAGTTGCTAAAGATTTTGAAGAAGTTAAGCCAATGATAGCTTCAAACTTACTTCAGGAAAAGCAAAACAAAGAATTTATAAATTTAGTAGAAAAATTAAAAGGTACTTATAAAGTAGAAATGAAATAATAATATAACGAAAGGTTTTGGTTAAGTAATTTTAATACTTGGTCAAAGCCTTTTATTTTATTAATAATAGAAAAATTAAACTGGATTTTGTGTTGTATTCTTTTAAATTACAGGAATTTATCAATAAAAAAGCAATTATTAGTAAAATATAAAAGAAAACATATCCACGTGTATCAATAAAAGTAATTTTGAGGATATCATAGTATATAAGAGAATTTAAAGTATAAATTTCTATATTTAAGGTTAGGATACATAATGGCTAAAGTGATTATGTATATAATAAATCTTGTCGCTGAAACAAGTTACTAAGTAGCTTAAGCGATAAAGATTTAAACTTTAAAAACTTTTTAAAAAAAGTATTGACAAAAAAGTTTAAAACTAGTAAAATAGTAAAAGTCATCAAGTGGTGACAAATTGGTCTTTGAAAATTAAACAGATAAATATAGGTAAAACCAGTTAATTCATTTGAGAATCTATTTTGTAGAGGCTCACATCGGAAGATGTAAAAAA
>NZ_LFRG01000106.1:0-1785 GCF_001573875.1 Clostridium sp. ATCC 25772 | reverse complement strand
CTGTTTATTATTTAAAACGGAGTTTGCAAAAAAATGCACCTCCTTGTATTATGAAGTTGTTAATCAAACATAATAGGAGGTGCATGCATAATGCATAATAATTGTAACAGTAAAATGAGAAAAAGTAAAATTGATAATTCATATTTAATAGTAGGTATAGATATTGGAAAAATAAATCAGTATGCTAGAATAACTGATTCCGAAGGAAATGAAATAGGTAAAAAAATTGTATTTCAAAGAGATATCTTTGGATTAAACCAGCTGATTATGAGGATTAATACCTTAAAGTTACAATATAAAAAAACTAAGGTTTTAGTTGCAATGGAGCCTACCGGCATCTATTGGAAAAATGTTTATGAAGGATTAAAAAGCTTAGATTCATCACTTGAGTGCGTACTGGTTGATGTTAAAGATGTTATTAATGTTAGAAGTTTGTTCTTTGGAACAGTTAAATCTGATATTGTAGATAGTTTAGCTATTGCTAAAACAGCAACACTAAAAGGTTTTAATAAGAGACTTGAATTAAATGAACGAGAACAAAATATTAAAGATTTAAATACAGCAAGAGAAGATTTATTATCTAAAATACTCAGTATAAAAAACATTCTAACCAGTATTCTTGACGAGGTTTTTCCAGAATACAATAAACTATTTAAGGATTATTTTAAAAAGAGTTCTATGGTATTTTTAGATACTATCTTTTGTCCGCAGGACATAATAAATACTGATTTACAAAGCTTATACAATAAAATTAAAAGTAAATCAAAAACATGTATAAGTTTAAGTAAACTAGCTAAAATAAAAGCTGTGGCAAGTGAGAGTATTGGAATTAAACCTACTATAGGAAAAAAATTTCATTTCAGAACTAATTTCGAACTTTTACAAAGTTTACTACACAGTATTGAAGAAATTGATAATGAAATATATGAATTAATGTTAGAAGATGATATGGCGGGTAGAATGATGGATATTAAAGGAATAAGTGCTATTAGTACGGCCAATCTACTATCGCAGATAGGAAGTTTTGATAAGTTTAATAGTCCAAAGCAACTTATATCATATTGTGGCTTAAATTTAAGGGTAAATGAATCAGGAAAGCATAAGGGTAAAACAACTATTTCAAAGAGAGGCAATTCAATGATAAGAGCATACCTATTTAGGGTTATGTTGCCTTTAATCAAAAATAATGATGAATTTAAAAGACTTCATAACCATTTTAAAACAAGAAAAGATAACCCGTTAAAACCAATGCAATCTATGATAGCCCTAAGTTGTAAATTATTAAGAGTACTATTTGGTATGGCAAAAAATAATCAAGCTTATATACCGGAGGTTGCATTTCAATGTAATTATGTAGAGGTAGCTTAAGTTTTAAATAATAGATAGGAATTAACTAAATATATTAAATTTTAATGAGTAATATAAATAAACTTTTAAGTAAAAAATCAACCCAGATAATGACTAGAACCATAATTTTAGGGCGAAGACCCAGTTTAAGAACATCAGTCATATTCCAGCTATAGAGATAAGGTACGAAGGAATTTAGGACATAGATCCAGTGAGACATGAGAATGTAATTAGCTATAGTTACTAAGGAAAAAGCAGGGTGACATACAGGAAAAAAATGCCACTGCAACTGTAGGGTCTATTTCTAATACCTAAAATATTATAGCCAAAGGTGATTTACCACTTTTAACTTAGAAGTTTAAACCTTCGCACATTAAACTCATATAAAATTTAAAGATAATAGAAGCATAATTGAGTATTTCAATTAAAAAGAGAGAA
>NZ_LFRG01000105.1:0-2181 GCF_001573875.1 Clostridium sp. ATCC 25772 | reverse complement strand
TATGAATGCTAAAATAAAAATGTACTAAGTTGCTAATATTTCCATGTACAACATTGTCTAAATTCTTTACAGTATTATTGGGTGATGAATATGATTCTAAAGATGAAAATTAATACTGAAATAGAAATAAACTCAATAAAGGATTTAGGCAAATTAAAAATATTAGTGGAGGTTAACAACTTGGAAAAACCAAATTTCAGTGAACTAGGAAGAAAACTAGGCGTTGATAGAAGAACAGTGAAAAAATATTATGAAGGTATTGCACAAAAAGAACGAAAACAGAAAAAATCTAAGATAGATGACTATTACGATATTATCACTTCTTTGTTATCAACAGAAAATAAACAGATATTCTATTACAAATCACATCTATATAGATATCTCGTTAGAGAGCATGGACTAGAGTGCTCTAGGAGCAATTTTAATTATTTTATATTAAAAAATAGTAATTTTGCTGAGCATTTTAATCTAAAGTCTAAAAAGGATGCTATAAAATCTGAAACTCCATTTGGTAAACAAGCTCAATTTGATTGGAAAGAAAAACTCAAATTTTCATTTAAGAATGGAGATGAAATGACTCTAAATGTAGGTAGTTTAGTGCTATCAGCATCTAGATTTAAAGTGTGGACAATTTATCCTTCAACTAGTCAAAATCATTTATTTGATTTTTTAGCTAATGCATTTGAAACAATAGGAGGTGTTCCAAAAGAAATATTAATAGATAATGCATCAACAATGATGGATCAGGCAAGGACCGAAGGTTCCGAAGGGAAAATTAACAATAAGTTTAAACAATTAGCTGATGACTTTGGATTTAAAATAGTTCCTTGTATCAGAGCAAGACCTAATACTAAAGCAAAAGTAGAAAATCCAATGAGAATAATAGATGAACTAATGAATTACAATGGTATTGTAGAAAATTTGCAGGAGCTACATAAAAAGATGAATATTATAACAAATGAAGCTAATTCAAGGATATGTCAAGCTACAGGCTTACCGCCTATATTAGTTTTTAACAAAGAAAAAGAACATCTCCTACCACTACCACATGATAAAGTATGTTCTTTTTACAAAAATATTACCACATCAGTAAAGGTAAATACAAATGCTCTCTTTAAGTATAAACAGAATATGTACTCTGTTCCACCTGAACTTATTGGTAAAACAATTGTTATAGAAGTTACTGAGAATAACCTCTATGTGTATTATAACAAAAATTTAGTTACAATACACAACATCTCTAACAAAAAAGTTAATTATCATAATAATCATCATGTTGATTTATTGGGTATAACATTTAAAGGTCAAGATAAAGAAACAGTGTCAGACTATGCAAATAAACATTTTAAAGAATTGGAGAAATTTAATGAGCAACTATCAGAAGTTATGTGAAAACTTAAAGGATTTAAAACTAACACAAATAAGTTTAAAATTAGATGAATATATAACAAGAGTAAATGAAGGGAACATAAGCATCGTAGATGCGCTCTACGAGCTTACGTCAAAGGAAATAGAGGTAAAAAACTTTAATGCAACTAATGCAATGGTAAAAGTAGCTGGATTTCCACACTTGAAGGAAATGAAGGATTTTGACTTCGAATTTCAGCCTAAAATAAATAAAAAACAGTTTTTAGATTTTGAGAGTTTAAGATTTTTGGAAAGCAATAGCAATGTAATTTTAATTGGAAATAGTGGAGTGGGAAAAACTCACCTAGCCACTTCAATTGGTATTGCTGCCGCAAAGAAAAGAATAAGCACATATTTTATAAAGTGCCAGGATTTGATTGATCAGCTAAAAAAAGCATATTTAGAAAATAAACTTGAAAGTAGAATAAAACATTTTAGTAAATATAGGCTGTTGATAATTGATGAGATAGGTTATTTACCAATCGGTGAGCAAGAAGCTAAAATGTTTTTTCAATTAATAGATAAACGATATGAGAAAAAAAGCACAATAATCACTAGTAACATAAATTTATCAGATTGGAGTCAGATATTTGTAGATAATATGCTAGCTAGCGCTATTCTTGATAGACTTGTTCACCATTCCAGTATTGTAAATATATTAGGTAATTCTTATAGAACAGCCTCTGCTCTTTCTAAGATATCTAATAAAACTAATTAGCAAAACTGTACATAAGAATATTGGCACAATCATACAAAAAAATATTGACATTAATA
>NZ_LFRG01000104.1:0-1738 GCF_001573875.1 Clostridium sp. ATCC 25772 | reverse complement strand
CGATGTGAGTCTCTACAAAATAGATTCTCAAATGAATTAACTGGTTTTACCTATATTTATCTGTTTAATTTTCAAAGACCAAATTGTTTTTTGTCGTTTATCAACGACTGCTTTTTTATTTTAGCAATTTGTTTGTCATTTGTCAACAACTTTTTTCAATTTCTTTTGAACTTTTTCAAGTTCCCGTCATTGACGACTCATTCATAATAACATTCTTTCCTTAAGTAAATTTAATATGCATTAATTTATTATCTAAAATTAAATTATAATATCTTTTTTTTCCTTTTATTTCTTTAATTTTTCATATAATGATACACTTGGATAAGTTTATATTTAGTTTTAGTATAAATCATGATTATCCTAACAGTTTGTAATAAAAAATAAGTAGCTTATATATTACTTTAAGCTACTTATTTTAGAATAAAGACTAGCCCTTATATAAGCTTTTCTTCTATTTTATATAAAATTTCAAAATTTGTTAAATCATAATGTAGTGGAGTTATAGTTACATATCCATTTTCTATATTTAATACATCTGTATCTGCTTCATTATTTTTTATAGGTGTTCCACTTATATTGATACTTTTACTTCCATCTTCATTTAAGGTTTCAACATATAAGTTCTCATATTTTTTCTCCCCCATCTTTGAAACTTTAAACTCATAATTCTTTTTTAAATCTACATTCTTTAGCGATGGAAAATTTACATTTAAAACTAAATCGTTTTTCAGCGGAGATTTTTCTAGTTTTTCAATTAAATCTTTGGCTACTTTAGCACATTCTTTATATGATTCATTATTTCCGTCGCATGAAAAAGCAATAGATGGTATTTTTAATATAGCTGCCTCGATAGCTGCTGAAACTGTACCTGAATATAGTATATCTGTGCCTAAATTGAACCCATTATTTATTCCTGATATAACCATATCAACTTTTCCATCCATAATCTTATTAACTCCAACCCTTGCACAATCTGCAGGAGTTCCACTTATACTAAACGCTCTTGATTTAATGCCCTCTAATTTTTCTTCTTTTATTATTAATGGTTTATCTATAGTTATTGAATGACTTGTGGCACTTTTTTGACAATTTGGTGCAACAATACATACAGAATAGTGTTTTTCAAGTTCTTTAGCAAGTTCTATTATTCCATCTGCAAATACGCCATCATCATTGGTTATCAATATTTTCATATCTCTATTTTCCACATATATCCCACCTATCTTATATTTTAACTTTAATTATATAATCTTTTAATCTTTTAAAATCTAATATTTCTTATTATAAATAATAAATAATAAATAATAAATAATAAATAATAAAAAAAAGCAGTTCTTTCGAACTGCTATGGTGGAGATAAAGAGATTCGAACTCTTGACCCCCTGCGTGCAAGGCAGGTGCTCTCCCAACTGAGCTATACCCCCAAATATGGTGGACCTTCAGGGACTCGAACCCCGGACCTACCGGTTATGAGCCGGTTGCTCTAACCAACTGAGCTAAAGATCCTTATTACCAAGATTAACTTGGTACTACCTGGCAACAACCTACCCTCCCACACAGTCACCCGTGCAGTACTCTCGGCGTCTAGAGGCTTAACTTGCCTGTTCGGAATGGAAAGGAGTGTTACCCTCTAAACCATCATCACCAGATTTTAAATTAATATAAGCTGCGTACTGCGTCGTCAATTTCCTTCGTTCCTATGCTCATTTATATAAATAAACTCCGCTTCTCACTCAGT
>NZ_LFRG01000103.1:0-1920 GCF_001573875.1 Clostridium sp. ATCC 25772 | reverse complement strand
TTATGTGCGCCCAGCATGGGCGTAATCTTAAGGGTGAAAGTCCCTAACACGACCTAGTAGTGGTAAGTGTATAGCCTAAGACAAGGGTGTCCACCGTGAGGTGGAATCTGAAGGAAGTCGGCGGCAAATCTCTGGTCTGACGAACAGAAATCACATACAAGGCAGCGCCTATGGGTAAGATTGCATAACAAATCGAAGCCCTATAACTACTCGAAAATAGGTGATGTAAATGTGGCAGATAGATGGAGAGAAAGATTACGTTCTTACCTGGGGAGGTCTTAGATATACATTGTGGAAATGAATTTTGAAGCAATAACCTATGTAGTGATACATAGCTGAAATCTAAGAAGTCAGCAGAAGTCATAGTACTCTCGCTAATCGCGAAAGCGGGTGGAAGGACTGAACGATAGGAGGTTTTGAAACTTTGAAGAACACAAAGAAATGTGATGAAAGCAGACAACTTCATATAGAAGGTTACTTACAGAAAGATAGAGTGGAACTCGAAGAATATGTAGGAGCGCCTAGCATTTCATTGACGTTAGATAAGAAACAGAACGCTGAAATTAAATATGCCAATGGATTGCTTGAGAAGATTATAGATAGAAACAATCTAAATCAAGCTTTTAAGAGGGTTAAATCTAATAAAGGAAGTCATGGAATTGATGGTATGAAAGTAGATGAACTTCTACAATATCTGAAAGAAAATGGCGATAGCCTTAAGCAATCTATATTGGAAGGTAATTATAAACCTAACCCAGTTAGACGTGTAGAAATACCCAAACAAGATGGTAAGAAACGTCCACTAGGAATCCCAACGGCAGTTGACCGAGTTATACAACAAGCAATTGCTCAAGTTTTAAGTCCAATATTTGAAGAAAAGTTTTCAGATAATAGTTATGGATTTAGACCTAACAAAAGTGCTCATCAAGCAATTCTAAAATGTAAAGAGTATATGGATAATGGATATAAATGGGCTGTAGATATAGACCTAGAGAAATACTTTGATACTGTAAATCATGATAAGCTAATAGGTTTAGTTTATAAAGAAATTAAAGATATTAGGGTAATATCTTTAATAAGAAGATATCTACAAGCAGGTGTAATGATAAATGGAGTAATAAATTTTACCGAAAAAGGTGTACCTCAAGGTGGAAATTTATCACCATTACTTAGCAATATCATGTTAAATGAGCTTGATACAGAATTAGAAAAGCGAGAACTAAACTTTTGTAGATACGCTGATGACTGTAATATATATGTAAAATCAAAGAAAGCAGCGGAAAGAGTAATGGAAAGTGTCACAAAATTCATAGAGAAAGATTTAAAACTCAAAGTGAATAAAGAAAAAAGCAAGGTCGACAGACCATGGAAGTTAAAGTATTTAGGTTTTTCATTCTATAATAAGAAAAATGGAATGGGAATAAGAGTACATAATAAATCAATTGAAAAATTGAAAGCTAAGCTTAAGAAAATTACTGCAAGAAGTAATGCGATGAGCATGGAATATCGAGCATTAAAATTAAAACAAACAATAACTGGTTGGATTAATTATTTTAAGCTAGCAGATTTAAATGGTACTTTAAGGGAAATGGATAAATGGCTAAGACGAAGGCTGCGCCTGTGCTATTGGAAACGATGGAAGAAAATCAAAACTAAGCATGACAATTTAGTCAAATTAGGGATGGATAACTTTAAAGCATGGGAATATGCAAATACAAGAAAAGGCTATTGGAGAATTTCCAACAGCCCTGTTTTAAATACAACATTATCTAATAACTACCTAAAAGAACAAGGGTTTATAACGTTAACCGAGAGTTATTTAAGATTTAGGTAATTCTATTGAACCGCCGTGTACCGAACGGTACGCACGGTGGTGTGAGAGGACGGAAAATAAAATAATTATTTTCCTCCTACTCGATT
>NZ_LFRG01000102.1:0-1742 GCF_001573875.1 Clostridium sp. ATCC 25772 | reverse complement strand
AGTCTCTACAAAATAGATTCTCAAATGAATTAACTGGTTTTACCTATATTTATCTGTTTAATTTTCAAAGACCAATTCGTCATTACCTGACGACTTTTACTATTTTACTAGGTTTTAACTTCTTTGTCAACACTTTTTTTAAAACTTTTTTAAAAATTTTTAAGTGTCTTTTAAAGTTTAAATCCTTATCGCTTGAGTTACTTACTTGTTTGCCTCAGCGACAAGATTTATTATATATAAAATCTATTAATACTTCTTCAATTTTTTTCTTATTTAATAAAATTTTGTTACTTTTTCTTTGTTTTTCATCAATATTCTACATTTTACAACTAATGACACACTAGGTTCAGTTTGTTTTATTTTTAACAAAAACAATATAAATAAAATAAAGCCTATGATTAAATAAGCCTCATTTTATTTATATCTTTTTATTTTAATTTATGCGTTTCTGTATAGTTTTCTCTGTCTGGAGTAGTGTAATGAAATTCTACACCTGCTTTTGCGTTTCCACTTTTAGCTTTACCTTGTATTTCTGGAACTACTTCTTCTTTACTCCTATGCTCATAATATCTTTTCATTCCTTTTTTAGCCATATATAGCACCACCTTATAATATAAATTTCATTTATATTGTTTACTATAATTAAGTTTTATATTAATAATAACGCTTAGTATATTTTTCTAAATGCTATATTTATATAAGTACAACTATAGTTAGTTAGAAGTTGTATAAGAAATAATCTTTAGTATTATTAGTACCATAGTGGGCGATATCACCATAGCTCTTAATTAAAGTAATCTACTAACTAACAATAAAATATTAATCTTAAATTATTCATTCTATAAAGTTGTATAATTAGAATTCAATACTATACTCTTATAAAATTTATAAAAATATCTTCATTAGAAACTTAAAAAGGTTTGCATATACCTTATTATATTTTTAATAATATTGAAAAATTTTTTTAAACTAACTATCCAGCTTCAAGCACAATTTATAATTCCTAAATTTTAAATTCTTAATTAACTATAGGGTTCCAAGTTGACTTTTAAAATTATCCATTTCAGAACTTGGATACCCAAAATAGTGAGACATGCTCTGAATAGCTTAGAATTCAACAATGTATCTTGTATAAAAATATTTTAAGGTTATTGAATAAATTTAAATTGGAGCTTGTTCCCCTATATAGGATTCCAAGCATGTGCATAAAGCTAAACCATTTTATTTCAATAAAACATTTTTCTTTTAATTTATTACTACACTATGTAATAATAAAAAATCTTAATAAGCTATTCATTGAAAATAAACTGTCAACTATTAGTATATTGTTAGTCTTAAATTTTTTCATTTGATAAATGCATAAACTTAAAAGTTATTAACAACACTCTTTCAAAAAACAAAAAGTTATAAACAAAATCACAGTTATTTATGTGAATTTGTTTATAACTTCTATCATTTTAAAATATATTGTTGATAACTTTTTATTTTTTATTTTTTAATAAATAAAAAAAGCTTAGTAAAATTACTAAGCTTGGTGGCTCGAGCAGGAATCGAACCAGCGACACGAGGATTTTCAGTCCTCTGCTCTACCGACTGAGCTATCGAGCCATACTTACCTGGCAACAACCTACCCTCCCACACAGTCACCCGTGCAGTACTCTCGGCGTCTAGAGGCTTAACTTGCCTGTTCGGAATGGAAAGGAGTGTTACCCTCTAAACCATCATCACCAGATTTTAATTTA
>NZ_LFRG01000101.1:0-1763 GCF_001573875.1 Clostridium sp. ATCC 25772 | reverse complement strand
CAAACCAGTGAAGTTTTCTTCGCTGGGGTTGCGGACACATCATCAACAAAGAGGTATCGTAAACGAAGAGAGTTGGAAAGCTCCGCTATAAAGTGTAATAGCCACGTAGTTGAAACGAGAAGACTTTAGATGTGATCCAGAGTACCACGGGACACGTGAAACCCTGTGGGAAGCAGGAGGGACCATCCTCCAAGGCTAAATACTACTTAGTGACCGATAGCGCATAGTACCGTGAGGGAAAGGTGAAAAGAACCCCGGGAGGGGAGTGAAATAGAACCTGAAACCCTGCGCTAAAGGTGAAAAGAACCCCGGAAGGGGAGTGAAATAGAACCTGAAACCCTGCGCTTACAAGCTGTGGAAGCACTTTATATGTGTGACCGCGTACTTTTTGTAGAACGGGCCAACGAGTTACGATAGTAAGCTAGGTTAAGTACTTAAGGTATGGAGCCGTAGTGAAAGCGAGTCTTAAATGGGCGTTAAGTTTGCTGTCGTAGACCCGAAACCGAGCGACCTATCCATGAGCAGGATGAAGCGAAAGTAAAATTTCGTGGAGGTCCGAACCCACGAGCGTTGAAAAGCTCGGGGATGACTTGTGGATAGCGGTGAAATTCCAATCGAGCTCGGAGATAGCTGGTTCTCCCCGAAATAGCTTTAGGGCTAGCCTCAAGGTTGAGAAATACGGAGGTAGAGCACTGAATATCCTAGGGGGCATTGCGCTTACCGAAGATTATCAAACTCCGAATGCCGTTATTTTATACTTGGGAGTCAGACTGTGGGTAATAAGATTCATAGTCGAGAGGGCAACAGCCCAGATCGTCAGCTAAGGTCCCTAAATGTAAGTTAAGTGGTAAAGGATGTGGGATTGCATAGACAACCAGGATGTTGGCTTAGAAGCAGCCACTCATTTAAAGAGTGCGTAATAGCTCACTGGTCGAGTGATCCTGCGCCGAAGATTACCGGGGCTAAAACTTACTACCGAAGCTACGATATCATTTATGATAGGTAGGGGAGCTTCCTATGCAGGCTGAAGCATGACCGTAAGGACGTGTGGACAGTATAGGAGTGAGAATGTTGGCATGAGTAGCGAGACGTGGGTGAGAATCCCACGGGCCGTAAACCCAAGGTTTCCAGGGGAAGGTTCGTCCGCCCTGGGTTAGTCGGGACCTAAGCCGAGGCCGAAAGGCGTAGGTGATGGACAACAGGTTGAGATTCCTGTACCACCGATAATCGTTTGAGAGATGGAATGACACAGTAGGATAAGCTAACCACACTGTTGGTTATGTGTGGCTAAGTACTGAGGCAGTCAAGGCAGGCAAATCCGCCATGATAATGCTGGGGTACGATGGGGAGCGAAATTAAGTAGCGAAGTAGCTGATTTCACACTGTCGAGAAAAGTTTCTATCGAGATTAAAGGTGCCCGTACCGCAAACCGACACAGGTGGGTGAGGAGAGTATCCTAAGGCCAGCGAGAGAACTGTTGTTAAGGAACTCGGCAAAATGACCCCGTAACTTAGGGAGAAGGGGTGCCACGTTAGGGTTAACGCCCGAGGTGGCCGCAGAGAATAGGCCCAAGCGACTGTTTACCAAAAACACAGGTTTCTGCTAAGTCGCAAGACGATGTATAGGAGCTGACGCCTGCCCGGTGCTGGAAGGTTAAGGGGATCTGTTAGGATTTATCCGAAGCAGTGAACTTAAGCCCCAGTAAACGGCGGCCGTAACTATAACGGTCCTAAGGTAGCGAAATTCCTTGTCGGGTAAGTTCC
>NZ_LFRG01000100.1:0-1821 GCF_001573875.1 Clostridium sp. ATCC 25772 | reverse complement strand
AACTCTCTCCTTATAGTTTAGTTTTCTTTGATTTACTCTATTTTTCTTAGAATTTCATATTAGTCATATCCTTATATATTTCTTAAAAGAATATTATTGATAAAATCTATTTGAGTTTTATCAATTTTGGGTATAGCAAACACACCTATCGTATTTCATATACCAAAATATAACATATGATTGCCCTATTGTTAATCCAATTACTACAGTTGTTAAAACTCTCATGTTTCCCTAGATTATATCTAATATTCCTTCGTACAACATATCTGTAGATGGCTGCCGTTTTTGCTATTAAACGAGGTCAATGCCTTAATGTTATGATCTATACGGCTAAAACTGGCTAATATTTTTCTAAACTAAATAAATTATCAATTTAAAACTTACTATAAATTTATATCATTCCATATTGGTTATTTTAAGCTGCTATTTGTATATCAATTCCTTTTATAACTTCATTTCCATCAAACTTTGAATTGTTTTTTACCATTCCATATATTACTCTTAAGAACTTACAACATATAGCTATAAGTGCTGGATTACCTTTTAGTGGATTATTTTTTCTTTGAGTATAATATTTATATAACTGTTTAAAATAATCATTTTGTGTTATCAATGGAAAAGCAACTTTATACAATATACTACGTATTTTTGCACTACCACACTTACTAATAGATCGTTTTCCTTTTTTACCACCTGAACTATTTTCTTTTAAATCTAATCCTACAAATGATATCAATTGTGCACTAGTTTTAAAATCTTTTAAGTCTCCGACTTCTGCGAACAGCGCAGCTACAGTACCTTCTGCAACTCCTTTGATTTCAATAATATTTTCTGCATACTCCATATTTAACACTAATTCTTTCAATTCATTATTTATTTCTTCAATTTTATCAGTTATATTGATGTAATCTTCGATATACCATTGCAATTCATTTCGTAATTCTTTACCTACCACGTCAAATAAATTATTAGTTTTATTATCTAAAAATTCATTAGTTACTTTTTTTAATTGTTTTATTTTTTTTAAGCCTACACCGCTTTTAATTTTAGTCCTTAATTGTGTTAATAACTCTTCATCAGTAGCATTTGCAATATCTTCTGGCAATGGATACTTTCTTAAAATTGTTAAAAATGATGTACACGACCAATCGGAAAATACTTTTTTATAATCACCAAAAATATTAAATATTTCACCTGATAAAATATTATGAGTTCTATTTAAATCTTTAAGTAATTTATCTCTGAATCTTGATAATCGCTTAAGCTTATTTGATTCCTCAGTTCGTATTCTTGGCTTAAAATATAATCCATCCTTAACACATCTAGCTATTGATAAAGCATCAATGAAATCATTTTTGCCTTTACCATTTCCATATAAAGACCTTATTTGTTGCACTTTTACTTGTTTTGTCATGACTGCTTCGCAATGTTCCATATTAGTTATTATATAAGAAATTATATTTTGCCAGTACACTCCAGTAGGCTCCACACCTATTATTACATTTGTTACATTATAATCTCTTATAATATTCTGTACCCAATCATCAAACATTTGAAAGCCTTCTATTGAGTTATCTAACTTTGATAATGTACTTATAAGTTCTCCATTAATATTGATAGCTTTCGCTACATGAGTTTCCTTTGCTAAATCTATACCTATAAAAACCTTTGACAAATTAACCTTAATAATGCTATTATTCATAATAAATGCTCCTTTTGTATAATTATTTTTTAGGTGGTAGTGTACCTTTTAATTATACAAAAGGTCTTTTTTTATTTCAAAATGATTAAAATGGCAATACAGGAATGCTATTAACTATT